>NZ_JCAXDW010000039.1:0-277 GCF_059759235.1 Paeniglutamicibacter sp. GQ140 | reverse complement strand
GGCCCGGTGCATGCCCTGTGGGGTGTGTGGGGGTTGGGTTTTGTTTTTTCTGGATTGTCCCGCGCATGGCCTAAGCCGTACGAGTTGCACCTGTGGGTGTTCGTGTGGTGGTGGGTGTGACGGGGTTGTTGTTTGGGAACTGTATAGTGGACGCGAGCATCTTGTGAGACAAGATCGAAAAGCCGGCAATCCTTTGGGGTTGGTGGTTGTTTGGTGTTGTTTTGCATAGCAATTTCTTATGAATTATTGAACCTGGTGAACGCACTTTCGGGTGTGT
>NZ_JCAXDW010000038.1:0-363 GCF_059759235.1 Paeniglutamicibacter sp. GQ140 | reverse complement strand
GGACTGGATCCAGCCGATGCCTGCGCTCGTGCGCACCTGCTGCCACGAACCCGAGGTCCGCAACCACTGGATCCTCGTGTTGTTCGAAAGAGTGGCAATCCTCTTACCGGTCGTCTTCGTCGTTTGGAAGACAGGCTGCTTGCCCTTCACCCAACGATAGACGTTCGAAGGACTCGACGTGGTGAGCGAAGACGCCGGAACAAATCCGGTCTTCCCCGAAACCAGCACCTTGGTCCAGGAACCCTTGAGGCCCAGCACTTCGACCTTCGTCTGGCGGTGGATCGAAACCAGATTGGCCGACGAACGATATGCCCGGGACTTCACCGTGGTGAACGACTTGGTGTAGTTGTACACCTTGGCCTT
>NZ_JCAXDW010000037.1:0-385 GCF_059759235.1 Paeniglutamicibacter sp. GQ140 | reverse complement strand
CCCGGCTACGCCTACCTGCACAACGCCGTCGATGACCACTCCCGCCTGGCCTACACCGAGATCCTCGCAGACGAGCGGAAGGATACCGCCGCCGGCTTCTGGGAACGGGCGAACGCCTACTTCGACTCGGCCGGGATTACGGTCAAGCGGGTCCTAACCGACAACGGGTCCTGTTACCGGTCCCACGCCTTCAGGGACGCCCTCGGACCGGAGATCAAGCACAAGCGCACCCGACCCTACCGGCCCCAGACCAACGGCAAGGTCGAGCGGTTCAACCGCACCATGCTCGAGGAATGGGCCTACGCCCGGCCATACAGCTCGGAGGCCGAACGCGTGGCCGCTTTTCCGGCGTGGTTAGACTATTACAACCACCGTCGAGGACACA
>NZ_JCAXDW010000036.1:0-435 GCF_059759235.1 Paeniglutamicibacter sp. GQ140 | reverse complement strand
GAGTGGATCTTGGTGGTCAGCCCGCCGCGGGACTTGCCGATGGCGTGGTCAGGGGGCTCTTCGAGAAGATTCTTGTAATTCGACAGGTCCCCCTGTGTGGCGCGGGAGGTTGGTGCCGTGCTGGTGGGCACGGTTGATCGTGGAGTCCACCGACACCTCCCAGTCGACCAGGCCGCGGCTTTCGGCGTGGCCCAACAGGGTCGCCAGCACGGCGTCCCAGGTGCCGTCGGCGGCGTAGCGGCGGTGGCGCTTCCAGACGGTCTTCCAGGACCCGAAATGCTCGGGCAGGTCGCGCCACGGGATGCCGGCGCGGTAGCGGTAGATGATGCCCTCGACCACGAGCCGGTGGTCCTTGAACGGGCGTCCGGCCCTGCCCGTGGAATCGGGCATGAACGGGGCGATCAGCTCCCACTGGGCATCGGTGAGGCGGGCGTA
>NZ_JCAXDW010000035.1:0-445 GCF_059759235.1 Paeniglutamicibacter sp. GQ140 | reverse complement strand
GAAGTGGTGTTTGCGACAACATTCACGACATCCCGGAGGTCTTCTTCATGTCCCATAATAATGCCATCCTCGCGCCCAAGGGCCGCCTGAAGCTGGCCCGGTGCATCGTGGAGGACCGCTGGCCCCTGCGCCGGGCGGCCGAGCGCTTCCAGGTCTCCGTCACCACCGCCGCCCGCTGGGCCTCCCGCTACCGGGAGCACGGCGAGGACGGGATGCGGGACCGCTCCAGCCGACCCCACCATTCACCGCGGCGTGTCCGCGTGCGCACCGAGCGGCGGATCATCGGGCTGCGGGTGAACCGGCGCTGGGGCCCGGCGAGGATCGGCTACCTGCTGGGCCTGCACCCCTCCACCGTCCACAAGGTCCTCTCCCGGTTCGGTCTCTCCCGGCTGTCGTGGCAGGACCGCGCCACCGGGCAGGCCATCCGCCGCTACGAACACGAGGC
>NZ_JCAXDW010000034.1:0-530 GCF_059759235.1 Paeniglutamicibacter sp. GQ140 | reverse complement strand
TGCTGAATAGCGTCTGATGGTAGTACTGTTCCGGCGACCGGGTAGTGAGTTTTCCGCGCAGGTGGTAATCGAATTCCGGGGAAGTGGTAGTGCTTCGAGCCTGGACCAGGCCCGTTGAAACCCAGCGGACCTGTTGTTCTCCATCTCCCCGGTGGCCCGGGCGAAACGTGGGCCTGAGCGGTCCCGGAGGTCGGTCTTGCGCCCGCCAGGTATTGGCTGTCCGATGTCAGTGCTGTCGGTGCCGCTGTGCGATTGGCAGCGCGGCTACGGCGGCGATGGACCTCTACGCGACCACGACAGCACGATTCGGGCCCCACCGGAGCGGTGGTTGACGAGTCGGTTCGGCTCCGTTCAGAAGACCGGGATAAGTCATCCTGGCACGCCACCAAGGCGTCGCTTCGCTGATGTGATCGCTGCCCTGTGTTGCGAAGCGAACAAATCAGGTCGGGAAGCGCCCCGGACATTACCGCGTAGTCGGAACGACACTACCGACAAGCCGGAACAGCACTACCTCCTGGAACTATTTGGCA
>NZ_JCAXDW010000033.1:0-756 GCF_059759235.1 Paeniglutamicibacter sp. GQ140 | reverse complement strand
TCGCTGGTAGCCGTCCAGCTAGAAAGCCGAACGTCTGGCGAATAGCCCTTCTATCCCCGGGGCCGGTCGGTTAGCGTGAATGATACGGGTCCGGCTTGGTACACGCCGGTCGCCCTGCGAAGCGACGCCAAACCCGCGCGCCGGGAATGGCCATGGTGTCGACACTGGGAACGGAGAGGGCCACTGGTGAAAAAGCATCACATCAACCACCCGCTCCCGTCGCCCAGGCCGCGCAAGAGGCATAGACAACCGCAGGTCGGCAGGTCCGCTGCCGTGGGGATCACGGTCGTGGCCGCACTCGTGGTTTCCGGTGCGCCGACCCTGGCCGGGCGCCAGATTGATTCCGTTCCCGTGGCCTTCTCCCCGCTGGATGTCGATACGGCTGCCTATCGCCGGCCGGTCGAGGTCTCGTTGCTCAGCGGTGTCGACGCCATTGCCTGGGAGATGGAAAACATCACCAGCGCCGCGGAAGGCGTCCAAGTCGCAGATGCATCCGGCCCAGGCAGCGCGATCGGCTCCGGCGGGGAGGCCGGTCAATTCACCGGACGGCTCGTCGGACAGAGCGTGGGGGCGTTGGGAGTCCTGCCCGGAGGCATCCAATTGATCCACCCGGTTGCCTCCCTGCACATCACCAGCCCGTATGGCTGGCGGAACAACCCGACCGGTCCGGGGACGCAGATCCACATCGGACAGGACTACGGCCTGCCCTGCGGTTCCCCGGTGTATGCGGCGGCGGACGGGGTGGTCGTCCAGTCG
>NZ_JCAXDW010000032.1:0-804 GCF_059759235.1 Paeniglutamicibacter sp. GQ140 | reverse complement strand
ACTCGCCCTATTCAGACTCGCTTTCGCTACGGCTTCCCCACACGGGTTAACCTCGCGACGTAACACTAACTCGCAGGCTCATTCTTCAAAAGGCACGCTGTCACCCCAACAAGGAGGCTCCAACGGATTGTAAGCGCACGGTTTCAGGTACTATTTCACTCCCCTCCCGGGGTACTTTTCACCATTCCCTCACGGTACTTGTCCGCTATCGGTCATTGGGTAGTATTTAGGCTTACCAGGTGGTCCTGGCAGATTCAAACGGGATTTCTCGGGCCCCGTCCTACTTGGGATACTCTCACAAAGCGGCGGCACGCATTCGCACTACGGGACTCTCACCCTCTACGGTCCGGCATTCAAGCCGATTCGCCTATGCGCCCGCACCTCACTTCACCAGTCCGGCAGAACTGGTATGGAAAGTCCCACAACCCCGACCATGCAACGCCCGCCGGCTATCACACATGGCTCGGTTTAGCCCCATCCGCGTTCGCTCGCCACTACTAACGGAATCACTATTGTTTTCTCTTCCTGCGGGTACTGAGATGTTTCACTTCCCCGCGTTCCCTCCACACAGCCTATGTGTTCAGCTGCGGGTCATACGGCATGACACCGTACGGGGTTTCCCCATTCGGAAATCCTGGTCTCAACGTCCGGTTATCGACTCCACCAGGCTTATCGCAGATTCCCACGTCCTTCTTCGGCTCCCAATGCCAAGGCATCCACCGTGCGCCCTTAAAAACTTGACCACAAACATGATCAAAAATTTACATGAGCTTAATATAATTACAATCGAAAGAACCAAGAAAA
>NZ_JCAXDW010000031.1:0-987 GCF_059759235.1 Paeniglutamicibacter sp. GQ140 | reverse complement strand
AGTGGCGTGATCTAGACCCGAAGCGAAGTGATCTACCCATGGCCAGGTTGAAGCGCGTGTAAGAGCGCGTGGAGGACCGAACCCACTTCAGTTGAAAATGGAGGGGATGAGCTGTGGGTAGGGGTGAAAGGCCAATCAAACTTCGTGATAGCTGGTTCTCCCCGAAATGCATTTAGGTGCAGCGTTGCGTGTTTCTTACCGGAGGTAGAGCTACTGGATGGCTAATGGGCCCTACAAGGTTACTGACGTCAGCCAAACTCCGAATGCCGGTAAGTGAGAGCGCAGCAGTGAGACTGTGGGGGATAAGCTTCATAGTCGAGAGGGAAACAGCCCAGAACGCCAACTAAGGCCCCTAAGCGTGTGCTAAGTGGAAAAGGATGTGGAGTTGCGAAGACAACCAGGAGGTTGGCTTAGAAGCAGCCACCCTTGAAAGAGTGCGTAATAGCTCACTGGTCAAGTGATTCCGCGCCGACAATGTAGCGGGGCTCAAGCACACCGCCGAAGTTGCGTCATTCACATATTTGGCAGGCCTTCGTGGTCCAGCCGTGTGGATGGGTAGGGGAGCGTCGTGTGGGCAGTGAAGTCGCGGTGTAAACCAGCGGTGGAGCCCACACGAGTGAGAATGCAGGCATGAGTAGCGAATGACGGGTGAGAAACCCGTCCGCCGAATGATCAAGGGTTCCAGGGTCAAGCTAATCTGCCCTGGGTAAGTCGGGACCTAAGGCGAGGCCGACAGGCGTAGTCGATGGACAACGGGTTGATATTCCCGTACCGGTGAAAAACCGCCCATATTGACCTGGTGATGCTAACCGCCCCAACCACCCACCATCGTTCCTTCGGGAACGGTATCGGGTGTGCGGCGCGGGACCCGAACCAGGGAGGTAAGCGTATTAACAGGTGTGACGCAGGAAGGTAGCCGAGCCAGGCAATGGAATTGACCTGGTCCAAGGATGTAGGGCGAGTCGTAGGCAAATCCGCGACTCACAT
>NZ_JCAXDW010000030.1:0-1018 GCF_059759235.1 Paeniglutamicibacter sp. GQ140 | reverse complement strand
CGGCCTCTCGTGGCCAAAAACCCCAGAACCAAAGGGAAGTTGCCCCTCATGACGGGATCTTTGACCACGTCTGGCATGAAACAACGAAAGTGATCCGCACCATGTCCTTGGATGAAATGTGCATGCAGTTGCGGCAGTTCCGATCTGGATTGCAAACACGTGGATCTGGTTCTTCCGATCCACTGCAGCTGAAGACCCTGGTTCAGCCAGTCCGAGCTCTCGAGCTTTGTCGCAAGTTTGCCTCGGGTACAACAAGCCGAAGTTCATCTCTTTCAGCCAATATCCAAGCGCGGCGACTCCCACACATGAGCTCAGTCCATCCTTCCGCCGCTCGCTTCATCTAGCGTTGCCATGACCCGGCAATCGATTCAGCAGGTTGATCCTCGTGATCCTGTACGCCCTGGATCCCTTCCCCCCATTCGGGACAACAAGCGTATTCCAATCCGCCGGCGACGGGACCATGTGTTGCCGCAACTTGAGAGGTACGGTGCCTAGCTTTGGCCACGGGTGGCATCCAGTCCGCCCAAGGAAAGAACTCTTTGCGGCCGGCCAGCATTTCTGCACTTGCGCTCCGGGTCCACCGGTCCGTATCTGCGAGTGGATAGCTCACTGGCTGCAAACATGGATTCCAAGGAGGCCGTGGCAACCCTCCACGTCTAAGGAGTAGTTCATCATGTTCCTGATTGACGCCGGCCTGCTTTAGGCCTGGTTGTTATCCCTTTTCACTCGGAAGATTCTGGCTCCCGGTGTGCCGTTAGCCAGTAAGTGGCGTCCACTGGCCTTGGAAACGAAGTTTCGAAATTCGTAGGGCCCAGGAGATCTCGGGGACGTTTGCCTCGGTTCAGGCCAAGAATGTTGGATCAACTCAAGATCTGACTATTCAATGAGGGTCCTCCGGGCCACCTGCCCGGACTCCCTAGTTCGCACGGATGTGACGGATCGCAAGATCAACGTTGGGTGGTTAACGGCGAACGGCCCCCGGGGCGTGTGCCTGGGGGCCGTGTGTTTGGAGCTTGGG